>NZ_WLTU01000006.1:0-11013 GCF_009706275.1 Providencia sp. wls1943 | reverse complement strand
CCTATCCCAAAAGGAATTATCGTATAATATAATGAATTACGATAATTTCTGAGGGCAACGTATGGCAGGTAACAAGTGGCAAATCAGTGATGAACTCTGGGAGAAAATGGCTCCTCTCATCCCGGAGCATAGAACTCAACACCCGCTGGGTACGCACCGCAAGCGGGTTGATAATCGCGCTGCAATGAACGCCATTTTCTTCGTACTCAGGACGGGTTGCCAGTGGAATGCGCTAAATGCCACCGGTATATGCTCGTCAAGCTCTGCTCATCGCCGATTTCAGGAGTGGCGGGATGCTGGCGTATTTGAACGCTTCTGGCAAAACGGGTTGCTTGCTTGCGAACAGTTGGACGCTATTGACTGGTCGTGGCTGTCGATGGATGGTTGTATGACTAAATCACCGCTGGCAGGCTCAAAAAAACAGGCAGGAACCCAACAGACCGAGGGAAACGGAGCGTAAAGCGCAGTCTGATGACCGATGCGAACGGATTGCCCCTCTCTGTGGTGGTAGCGGGAGCAAATACACACGACATAAAGCTGGTTGCGGATACGCTCGATGCCCTCCTGACGGGCAGACCGGGCAAGAGGCTCCGGTTGTGCATGGACAAAGGGTATGAAGCGGAATGGTTGGGATCGTATCTGAAAAGTCGTCGCTATGAGCCTCATATCCAGTCACGGAAGGATGAATCAGAAGCCATCAAAAACACGGATTTTAAAGCCCACCGCTGGGTTGTAGAGAGAACATACAGTTGGATGAATCGCTACCGTCGTGTCCTGACTCGTTGGGAGAAGAAGGTCGAAAATTACGAGGCAATGCTGCATCTTGCCTGTGCCATCATTGTCTGGAATAAAATCCTTTTGGGATAGGTTCTAAATGTGGGAATAAAAAGCTAACTGTAAATAAACCTACTATATTTTATTTACTTATCAGTAAATTATGATGAAACATCTCTAGCTATCATCACATTAGATGATAGCTAGAGGTGTCACTAGACAGTTTTGTTGGTCATGTATTCAATCCGGTGAGTAACCTGTAATATAAGGTAATTTTCCAGAGAATATTCATGGCTAAAGTTGATGTAAGGTGCCCATTTTGTCAACAAACTCCCTCAGTGAAAAAACATGGCCTAGGGAGTACAGGTCATCAACGTTATCGTTGTCAAGACTGCTGCCGAAGCTTCCAACTCGACTATGAATATCGAGCCTGCCAGCCCAGTACCAAAGATAAAATTATCGACCTCACGATGAATAATGCCGGTATTCGTGATACCGCTAGAGCCCTTCATATCAGCATTAATGCGGTTGTTCGCACTTTAAAAAACTCTCGCCGAGGCAGGTAACCTCTTTACCCCTTGATAATCTGCACATTGAGCTCCTTTGCGAAGTCGATGAACAGTGGTCTTTTGTGGGTAATAAGAAGCAACAACGCTGGTTTTGGTATGCGTGGGAGCCCCGCCTAAAACGGATAATTGCTCATACGTTTGGTCGTCGAAACAAAAGGACTCTTCACTAGTTACTGGCTTTACTGTCTAGGTTTAATGTGGCTTTTTGGTGCACGGATAAGTTCAGTGCTTATGAGATATTGCCCAAGCAGAAACATGTGGTAAGTAAGTTTTATACGCAACGAATAGAAAGAGAGAATTTGAACCTGAGAAACCGCTTGAAGCGCCTTAACCGTAAGACATTAGGTGTAACTCTTCACCCGCGATGCCTTGACAGCAAAGTTATGTGACGAGGTTAACTTGATCCCATATTCGACTTGAGTGATCTTTCTGAGCTGGCAATCTGAAGGTATGAATAAGAAAACACTACCTCCACCACCAGATTTCGATTCGCCTGAAGAGGCGAAAGATATCATCCATTTTCTATGGAATAAGCTGACCGAACTTGAAGACCGACTAAACCAAAATAGCCGTAACTCTTCTGTGCCGTCATCCCAACAGTCTTTGCATAATAAAGCTAAGAATACTTCGCCGAATCGGAAAAAATCTGGAAAAAAGCCAGGAGCTCAGCCAGGTCATAAAGGCCACCGCCGACTGCTTCACCCTATTGAAGACAGTGCCTCGGTTGAGCAATACTTACCAAATAAAACATGCCATTGCGGTGGTTGTGTTATTCCAAATAGAAAACCTTATAAACGACACCAAATTTTTGATTTGCCAGATATCTCTTACACACTTGTTGAGCATCAGGTCTTCAAAGGTGAGTACTCATGGTGTGGTGATAAGCATCAAGCAGAGCTTCCGGAGCATGTCTCTGATGTTCAGATGGGCCCAAATCTACATAGTTTTATCGCAATCCAAGCGACGCAGCACCATCAAAGCATCGGCAAAATACAATCTATGCTGAAAGATGTGTTTCAGCTTAACTTCTCTACAGGTGCGATATCAGCCGCACAAGGACGAGTAACGGAGTACTTAGCAGATACTCATACGCAAATCCATGAAACAGTCAAAGCCTCTCAACTGATTATGGCCGATGAAACCTCGCATCAACGTAATAATGAGAAACGCTGGATGTGGGCAGCCCTGAGTAATGACTTTGCCTTTTTCCAAATCAACAGCGGTCGAAACCAACATGCGGCTAAGCGATTGCTTGGTGAAGCTGTTTCACACCTTTTAGTGACCGACCAATACTCAGCCTACAAATACATTGATGAATCAAAACGGCAACTATGTTGGGCGCACATCTTACGAAACGTCATCGCTATCGAGGAGAGTGTTTGTCCTGAAAATCAAAAAATCGGGGAAAAACTCGCGTTGATCGCCCACAGTGTGTTCAGGTGCCATCACCGATATATCGAAGAGAAGCTCACCAAAACCCAATACTATCGCCGGCTCAGGCGGTTAAGAAAAAGCTGGCTTCATTGGCTCAAACTGGGCAGTTATCAATGTTCGAAACGTTATCGAGGTCGGTGCCGAAATCTCATGTCTGATGATGCTATGGTGTGGCGCTTTATGGATGATCCAGACTGCCCGTTAACGAACAATGCAGCAGAGCGTGTCCTGCGTAATTATATATTGATGAGAAAGTGCTGCTACGTGACTCGCTCATATAGAGGCGATCTGTTCCGTGAACGTATGTTCTCACTTATAGAGACTGCCAAGCTTCAGCAGATCTCAGTGAAGTGGTCAACTAATATTGGCCAACAATGGTTAGTTGACTTACCGCAGCTCTGCGAACTGAAACACTGGATAGATTACCCACAGTTCTTAGACAAATTGAGCCAAGTGAAAAAAAGTAACAAAATGAAATTGGCGCACTTTATTGCACAAACTCAGCAAATTGTTATCAATCCCGAAGCCTTATTTGATGTACAAATCAAACGCATCCATGAATATAAGCGACAACTATTAAATTTGCTGCATGTCATTACTCGCTATAATCGAATATTAGCTAACCCTGAAAAAAATTGGGTACCTCGTGTGGTGATTTTTTCAGGTAAAGCGGCCTCATCCTATAGCGCGGCTAAAAAATTATTCATCTCATCAACGATGTTGCTACCGTTATTAATAATGACCAACGCATTGATTCACGGCTAAAAGTCGTTTTTATCCCTGATTACAGTGTCAGTTTGGCCCAAAAAATTATCCCTGCGACCGATCTTTCTGAACAAATATCTCTCGCAGGTACTGAAGCGTCGGGAACGGGTAATATGAAATTTGCACTAAATGGGGCGTTAACAATAGGCACATTAGATGGCGCCAATGTTGAAATTCGTGAGCATGTCGGTCCTGATAATATTTTCATATTCGGGAATACCATTGATCAAGTGAAACAAATCAAGCAAAACTACTATTACCCACGCTGGTATTATGAAAATGATACGGAACTAAAACAGGTCATAGACCAAATTGCGAACGGCTATTTTAAACCTGATTCCCCTAATTTTTATCAAGATTTAACGCATAGCTTATTAGATGGCGGCGATCAATATTTACTCTTTGCAGATTATCGTAGCTACATTAATACGCAAGAACAGGTCGATCATCTATATCAAGACCCATTAGCTTGGCAAGCCAAAGTTGCACAAAATATTTGCAATATGGGCTTTTTTTCGTCAGATAGAACGATAAAAGACTATGCTTCTCAAATTTGGCACATTAATCCTATCATTTTGTGAGTATATGATTTAGCCGTCAATTAGCTGTTTTGCAGACAGATAATGAAAGCTTAGATGAAGCTTATCAGCGGCTATTTATTGGCCCTTACGCATTGCCATCACCGCCATGGGGTTCTGTGTGGCTAGATAAAGAAAATGTCATTTTTGGTGATTCCACACTGCAATTACGTGAATGGATGCAACATAATCACATTGATATTTGTTTAACGCAAAATGAACCTGAAGATCATTTTGGTTTGATGTTGATGATGGTGGCATGGGTTGCTGAGAATGAGCCGCTTAAATTAAATGCGTTATTAGCTCAGCATTTATTGCCTTGGGCGTTCCATTATCTCAATAAACTGCAAGCTAATGCCAATTTTCCATTTTATGTGGGGTTGGCAGAGTTAGCGCAATTGACGCTGACAGGTTGGTAGAATTCATTAAAGATTGATGTGGCCGACAAAGAGATCTTTTTCCGCTAGAAAATATTAGTGAACGATATAGCCATTTTAATGGCTATATCGTCATTGTTATTAAATAATAACGTTTGTTATTTGAAGTAATGGCTTTTCTAATTCAACTTTTTTGAAGTGAAAAATATTGATACAGCTATTAATTAAATGGAATTATTATACCCAAGTTATCTGAATAGTGATTCAATGCTCGAGTTCCCCCTTGATAAAATTGCTCTTGTCGCTCATCAAGATATTGCCTGTATTTAGTTACATTAAAATTAAAGTATTTTGATTGATTTGTGTTTTTAATCATGTAGTTGTTGGATGGTGACTCACCGAGCTTCCCATTGAAAATTAAGGGGTCTTTCTTTGGGTAAATATAGTTATAAATTAATTCATTATTATTGTTTAAATCATTCAAAGCAAAGCTATGAACTGGAATAATAAAGGTCATGAAAATAAATAGTAATTTAATCATGTTTAAAGTCTCATATCAACTTGGGTTAGAATGTAGTGTATTTTTAGTTTAATAACGCAATTAAATTAAGCGGCTGTAATAAATTTTTTCTATTGGTTTTTTTATTGTTAAATATAAGCCCTCAGAATTATTTTTATATTTTAAATGAGAGATAATATCTCCGTTTGAAATATAGTTAGATGTATTGTAATTCAAAATGTAGCTACCTAACGAATAATATGATAAGTATAAAAACAGTGCAAAAATAAAGTATTTTATTTTCATTTTTAAAAGCTTATTAACGATATGTATAAGATAGCATTTTTATTTAATTTTGTTATTTTTATAAACGAGTTTTTTTGGTTTAACTATTTGATATATGGTGATTTTTTATTATGTCATCATTTTTTTAAGTAATTTTTATCAATAACCTTAATAAAGGTTTAAGTATATTTAATAATATCTCCAGGCTGACAATCTAAAATTTCGCATAGTTTTTCTAGTGTGGAAAATTTAATTCCTTTTATTTTCCCATTTTTGAGCAAGGATAAGTTTGCCTCGGTGATCCCTAGCTCTAAAGCTAAATCCTTTGATTTTATTTTTTTCTCAACCATCAAAACATCTAGAGTTATTATTATAGGCATAGTTATATATACTGTTGATTTTCATCACTAATTTTTTTGGCTTCTTTCATTATTAGTGCGAGAGAGAGGATCATAATGCCGTAAATTATCTCACGCATTGCATTTAAAGAAAACCCTAAATAAAAGACAAAAATGCGTTCACCGGGTGGTAAACTTATTGATAATGCTAAACTTGTTAATGAGCCTAACATACCATTCACGATAGGTGTTATGACTGCTAATATTCCACCGATAAAGAGTGTTTTGATATTTCGTTGTGTCCAAATTTCGCCTTTTGATGCTTCAAAAAAGAAATAACCAACAAAAAATAGGCTTATAGAAGAAATTAAAACAGGAATATGTGTTAGTAGCATTAGTAATATCACACTTATGGAACTTAGTTCGATACTCTTGTCTAACAACGTCGGATCAATGTTTCCGATTATCCCGTACAACATTTGTTCTTTTTGAGTTGCCCAAAAATAGTAATCACAAACTAGATCTGCGATTGCCATTATCCAAATTATAAAAGCGACTGATTTAGAATAAAAAAATAATTTTTTCTTACTTTTGCTCATTTCCATTTATCCACATAGACCTTGCGTTAGTACATTAATTATCAAATTACAATAAAAAATTATCGTAGTAAAGAAAAAGATTATCGTTTCACGATAATTTTACTTTCTGTATATGCGGTGTTTAAGAATGAGGTTTATAAATTTGAGTTAGGTTGAATTGTTTTGTCTGGCCATGATGGAAAACATATCAGTTGTGATACCAATTTGACGGAAATAGGGAGGCCATATCCGATTATTTTTTCTTCGGGGTATAGGGGGGATCAAAGAGTCGGTTTAAAATCTATTTGTCTTATCCAATGCGCCGTAAAACCCTGTCCTTCAGGGCAGGGATATAAGGCGCGGTTTTTCACCTAACCTGGTGTTTGCTGTTGCTCAATGTATTGCCGAATGATGGATATTGGCGCACCTCCGCAACTACCGGCAAAGTAGCTTGGACTCCACAGAACGCCTTTGTAGTAATATCTACCTGCAATATCAGGCCGATCACGCCGCAACAATCGACTTGAAACACCTTTCAAGCTGTTAACAAGGTGAGATATCGCTAATTTCGGTGGATAGTTGACCAGTAGATGCACATGATCAGCTTCACCATCCATCTCCAAAGTCTGCACATACACTTGCGAAATAGCCGCGCAGCTTCTCAATAGCGTCCTGATCAAATATTTTCCGGCGATATTTAGCCACAAAAACCAAGTGAACATGCATTAGAAACACACAGTTTCTACCGCGGCGGATATCCGTTTCTTTTTTCATAGACCAAAGTATAATTGTGAATATGAAACGACTTCAAGCCTTCAAATTTCAGTTAAGACCAAATGGTCAACAGGAGCGCGACATGCGGCGCTTTGCTGGGGCTTGTCGTTTCGTTTTTAACCGTGCGCTGGCACTTCAGAATGAGAACCATGAAGCGGGAAATAAATACATCCCCTACACTAAAATGGCTTCATGGCTCATTGAGTGGAAATCCCACTCTGATACCCAATGGCTAAAAATGATAGAAACAAATTGAAACCTATACTTACATAAATATATAATGTCGAAAATACTAATACTTGAGGTAATATGATGAAGTCTAAGGCTGCGTTTGTTATGTTGGCGCTACTAGGTTTGGTTGGGTGTTCTACAAATAGATGGGATGCCTCAGCATCAAAAGAAGTACCGATGGAAAGAATGTCTTGGGAGTCGGATAGATATAAGAATGAAGGGAAAAGTGAAGTGGTCATAAAAAGATATGCGGGTTATGAGGGGATGGGGTGTTCTCAACAAATTTATTTTAATGGAATGAAATTGTCAGAACGAGACTGTAAAAGATTTTGAGAAAATGGCTGGTTTCACTGTTAAATCCGATCCTGATACATGATCTCGAACTGTGCCATCGCTGGCTTCTAGTTGCGTATGGCATAGTCCACTTTTTGAAGCCTGATTCAAGGCCAAGTACAGCGACTCAATGGCATTGGTGGTATAAATGGCCTTGCGTATTTCAACTGGGTAGTCGAAGAACACACGTGAATTAACCAAAAGTGTAATAACGCTCAACATCCTCTTCCACATACTCTTGGTGTGTATATCGATGCTCTTCGTAGTAATAATAATTTTTATCACGCCCAATAGTAGGCTTAATCACTGTAAAGGTCTCAACATCAACACCTTCAAGTAAATGTTCCTGACACCAGATGTTTTGCCCAACACGGCAAAAATTGCTTTTTGGATAAAAATATAATTCACCATCATCAGGTAGTGTTAATGGTTGAAGTTGTTGATTGAAGTACCATACATGCTGCTTATCACGCCAATAAGCCCCATGATAAACATCAATGAGTTCTACTGTTGACGCATCAGCGTTCTCTATATTTTTCCAACAAATCCTAACATTGTTAGCATCTTTCACTAACCCTAAACGCCAATCAACAATTTCAAAACTGTGGGGATCGAAACCTTCTAATAATTTTGTTCCCTCCCAGACATGTTTTTTATCGAGATAATAATTTTCTTGTTGGCGAAATGTTGCTGCGTCAGCATGTTCTAATACACCGTTATAATAAAAGACTTGATTACCCGATATTGAAAATATGTTGTCAAATTTTGTCACAGTACCAGGATCAACTCCTTCAATTTTAAAAACTCCCTGCTGGTGGTTTGAGCCGTAGAAAGCATTTTTATCGATATAATGGCTATCATTGATTTTTTGAAAAGTTGCCATATCCACGGTGATAGAGCCAAGCTTAAATTGACGATTTTTTATCACAGAAAACCATAATGTATTGTCGATTTGTAATATAAAGTCAGTATCGTAATCCCCCTCAAGCAAACGAATCGTTTTTCCTAATAAATTCGTGTCTATCAATATGGGCATATTTAACGATAGCTTAGGATGCAGCCATACAGAATTATTGTCAGAATAGATATTTTTTAAACTATCGGTAAATATGCGCTTAAACGTGAAAGGATTAGCATTAGGCAATACCTCATTTTCCCAGCTAACAACCTGAGTTCCATTAGAGAAGAAATCTGTGTTTTTAATATGAATACGGTTATCTGGGGTCGCATTACGCAAATATATATTGTACTGACGTTTAGTTTGATTCCATAATTTGCTATCAATCCATTTTTTTATGTTATCTTCACTGGTATCCTCAAGCTCTTGCAACCACTCCTGTGCCCAGTTTGGAGTATCAAAACGAGTGACTTTATCTGATAGGGTTGATTTGTCTTTTTCAACAATCAAAGTACCTGCAATATTTTCACCATATATTACCGTCGCGGTAGTATTTCTCGCGACAAAAGAGGCCGTTGTTTTTAAAATCTCAACAAGATGTAAAATATTATCACTAAGCTCATTCGATACTAACCATAATCCACAACGTAAAACTGCCTGCTGCTTATCATGTAACAACAAAAAGCGTAATTCATCTGAAGGGGCATTGAGATAAGTTAAAAACAATTGAGCAATGGTTTTTTGCTGTAATTTCTGGGCATGACCTGATGCTTCTGCTATCGTAAATTCTGATTTTAACCAACGATCAAAGGCTGCCCGTGATAAAGGTATTTCTCCAAACAAATACTGCGGTTCTGCCATAATATATTCCCTCTTACTAACGAATATGTTCTATCGTCGTGCCTCCCTAAGATTAAGTAAACCTACATTTCCCAGCAATAAATAGGCATCGATAAAGGAATATACTTCAAATGCAATTTAGGGGGATAGACAAAGATGTCAGTGTCTTTTAATGATAACCGTACATCATGGATAGACAATAAATTGACTTAGGCAACAATATTACCCGTTATTTTGTTAGCAAAAAACGCCGTAAACCCTCGCCCAATGCGGGCGGGGATATAAGCGATGGCCTGGTTGTTCTATTTGTTGCCCGAGTCCGTTGCAAACTTGTTGTCTGAAGCAGGCAGACGAATTGTGTTAGTTCGTGCGTTTGGTGCGCCGTTTGACGTAAAGGACTATTTAAAACAGCGTGGCTACCGCTGGCATGACGGTGTTAAAGGTGCCAACAAACATTGGTGGCGCGAAATCAGCGAAGACGAGTTGCCGCAGGAACAAACTTACCTGGATGATTTGTATCATCGTGGCTCAGAACATGCCCACTATGACTACAAAGATGCTCGCAATCGATTTAAAGCTTTGTAGCTCTCTACAAGGTAAGCCTTGCATATTTGAAAACCTCTGGAAAATGGAAAGTGAACTCATGGTTTAATCAATAAGAGGAATCTTTCCATGTACCAAGACACCTACATTGAATACTGGGGCGAAATCTTCGTCTCTGCCCGCATCATTGAATTTGGCATCACGTTCGGGTCACGTATCCAAAGGGGTGATGGCATTTCAAACGTAATACTCTCGCTCAATGAAAGTCCCAATGATCTTGTCATGCATGCCGGATGATTTTGAATACCCTAACGTCTTGCGATTAAGAACCTATCCCAATAGGTTTTTATTCCAGACAATGATACCACAGGCAAGATGCAGCATTGCCTCGTAATTTTCGACCTTCTTCTCCCAACGAGTCAGGACACGACGGTAGCGATTCATCCAACTGTATGTTCTCTCTACAACCCAGCGGTGGGCTTTAAAATCCGTGTTTTTGATGGCTTCTGATTCATCCTTCCGTGACTGGATATGAGGCTCATAGCGACGACTTTTCAGATACGATCCCAACCATTCCGCTTCATACCCTTTGTCCATGCACAACCGGAGCCTCTTGCCCGGTCTGCCCGTCAGGAGGGCATCGAGCGTATCCGCAACCAGCTTTATGTCGTGTGTATTTGCTCCCGCTACCACCACAGAGAGGGGCAATCCGTTCGCATCGGTCATCAGACTGCGCTTTACGCTCCGTTTCCCTCGGTCTGTTGGGTTCCTGCCTGTTTTTTTGAGCCTGCCAGCGGTGATTTAGTCATACAACCATCCATCGACAGCCACGACCAGTCAATAGCGTCCAACTGTTCGCAAGCAAGCAACCCGTTTTGCCAGAAGCGTTCAAATACGCCAGCATCCCGCCACTCCTGAAATCGGCGATGAGCAGAGCTTGACGAGCATATACCGGTGGCATTTAGCGCATTCCACTGGCAACCCGTCCTGAGTACGAAGAAAATGGCGTTCATTGCAGCGCGATTATCAACCCGCTTGCGGTGCGTACCCAGCGGGTGTTGAGTTCTATGCTCCGGGATGAGAGGAGCCATTTTCTCCCAGAGTTCATCACTGATTTGCCACTTGTTACCTGCCATACGTTGCCCTCAGAAATTATCGTAATTCATTATATTATACGATAATTCCTTTTGGGATAGG
>NZ_WLTU01000005.1:0-24988 GCF_009706275.1 Providencia sp. wls1943 | reverse complement strand
TGCAAGCCTTTGGGGCTAACAGCTTGATGAGTTTCGTTCGAGGTAATAAGGGCGTGCTGTACCGTGAAATCTTACAGGATGTCTGTGACCACCTTGATGTCAATTATCCAAAGGAAGGTAATACCGAAACCTTGGAATTAAACTTGTTATTGAAAGTATTAGAAAAAAGCTTAAATGAGCTGACCACGGAAGAGTTACAAACCTTTTCTCGTAATATGCAGCTTAACCTTACCAACCCCACGCCACAATTGATTTTGATAGCGGTTCAAGCGGCTATCCGTACCTCGGGCATTGCCGCACTGGAAGTGGCCACACTCTCAGCCATTGGTGTGATTAATGCACTCGGCGGGGTAGCCACACTCGGTACACTCTTTGCAGCACACCGGGCACTTTCCTTGATTGCTGGTCCGATTGGTCTTGCAGTGAGCTCGGCATGGCTTGTCGCTGACCTAGCGGGACCCGCTTATCGGGTTACCGTTCCTGCCTGCATCATTGTGGCGTACTTACGACAAAAGACCTTATCGCAATAAGGTTCACCACACCCACTTTATCCGCTTGCCGGAGCTATTTTAATAAGGACAACATCATGTCGACTTCTGTGTCTCGCCATGACCGGCTTGCGTCTCGGTTGGCGTTTATTATCAGTCAATTATTTCGAGGAGAAACCGTTTATTTATCCGAGTTGTCAGAAGAGCTCAATGTCTCGACTCGTACCCTACGGCGTGACTTTAATGAGCGCCTTCAGTATCTGGACTTGGAATATCACCAAGGTGGCTATCGATTAGCCGCGTCACAGCGTCCCTTTCGTACCGATAAGGACATATTGCGTTTTGCCGCCATTACGCATATCACCTTACTGTTTCCGGCTTTAGACAGGAAGCTGTTAACGGTTCTGCTCGACCCGACAATTGATTCACCGTTCATTGTCTATCATACGCCTCCTGAGCAGCGTCCCTCGCTGTTCGGGGGCTTTTATATCCTGACACAAGCCATTGTAAAACGGCGTTTACTGCAATTTGCCCACCAAGGAAAAAACATCACGAACGTTGCCCCGTATAAGTTGATTTATTACCACGGTCATTGGTATCTCGCTGCCGATATCGCGCAGCACATTCATGTCTTTGATGTAATGGCCTTGCAAGATGTGGTCATGACGGCGCGGAGCTTTCGTTATCGTGAAGACCTCAACCAACGGTTATGTGAAGAGGCGTTTATTCAAGCCTTGCCCCATTACCAATATATTCAATCACTCGTTAAATTATAAGGTATTAAGATGAAAACTATTTTTTATACCGTCTGCATCAGCAGCGCGCTATTGCTGGGATGTGATGATGCAACCTCAACTCCTGCTAAGACTGTTTCCCAAGACATTTTGCGTGTTCAAGGATTGATTTATGATTACGACCGCAGTGTCACACTCGGCGGTGTACTCAACCACCGTAAAGACTGTGTTTCGCCTACATGGGAAACCTTAATGGATGAACAAGAAAGGCCCTTGGTAGTCTATAAGTGTCAGTTAGCTGAAGGGGCATTACAAACCGCGATTAACCACGATTTAAATAATTGGTATCAAACAGCAATAGACGGTATGACTAAACTCATACCGCGTTTTGCCAATGCGGAAACACCGAAAACAGATTCAACCCTTGAGGAGCAGAGGCTTACACAGGTTTTACAGGTCATCACAACACTGTCTCAACAGGACTGGTCACTACTCCGTGGCAATGTTGACCAGCCCTATGCAATGACGACACCGATTGCATTTAATGCCGGTTATACCCCGTCAGAGGAAGCAGAGCACCAGCTTAAAGCGTGGAATGCGTTAACGGAGACATTGAATGACCACGCCCCTGATGTTGGCTTGTATTTATTACCGTGGTTAAACCAAACGGAAAATGTCGAGGCAATGCTCCGGAAAAAGGTCTCTGAGCTTCAGCAACACAATGCCAATGCGTTAACACAATTTAAAAACCAGCAAAATGAAGGCGTTCAAATCACGGAGCAATACATCACAGACCTAAAACGCGCACAACAAAATGCGCAAGACTGGTCAATCACCCAAGTTTTTATTTGGAGCCTCGTTAACCCTGAAAAGCCTGTTCTAACACATGTTCTGTATAACCTAGAGGATAAACAAGGGCGGGAGGATTTTACCGCCATGATGGAAAAAACATTGGGCCGCTCGGCAAGAACGAATGCCGTCGCATGGGCGTACCAAGGTAAACTTGAAACACCTCAAATTATTAACGGAATAGCGAAAGCGTTATTTTACTACCAAACACAATCCTTTCAAAAACCGGATATCGCCCGATATCAATACTGAGTTTTCACACACTATTCGGCGTTCATATTCAGTGAACGCCTGACTAAAGGGTAATCTATGTCCATTTTTAAACTTATCGCCACCTCTGTGAGCGTTATGACACTGGTGTCTATCACCTACTACGCCCAGAAGACGGTCAATGAGCAACTTACGCTTGAAGGCGAGTATTCTGATGCAGAAATTCAAGCGGCTCGACTTGGTGCAACACTAGCCTGTACCACGTTATTAGGCGGTGCCATTGAGCGACTGCTTAACGGGCTATTTAGTGACCACTAAAACTCAACTATTTCAATGTAGATTCAACATAACGGCAGGCCAATCGGTCTGCCTTTTTTATTTCTCAATATCCATAATAAGGTTTTTTTATGACACTCGATTCAATCTCTACAACACCCGTCCCAAACCACCAACGCACACGTTTCTGGCAAAGCCACTTTGGCACAGTAAAAGGCTTCGCCACATTTGAAGTGGTAATTTTCACTATCATGGGCCAGTTCTGTGATGAATATACTGGCGGCTATTGGGAATACTGCACCTTACCCAACGGAGGGGCATTTATTTACCCTGATTTGGACCATGAAACATTAACGCTGTTCAATATGCACAATGGTAATGAAGCGAAACTCAGCCCAGAAGCGGCAGGTGTTGCCGTCTGTTTGATGTTGTATAGTCAGTGGTCATTTAGAACCGAAAGTGAAGTACTAGTCGAGCGTTTTTACCAGCTTCGTGATTACGCAATTCAACATGCTGAAAGTTCAGCTATTTTCCACCTAATCGATTAAATCTCACTTAATTCACTCTTTCAGTTTTACCTATCTTATTTATTTTCAAGGAAACTCATTATGACTAGTTTAGCTTCCCGCTTTGGTGCGGCGAATAGTATTCGTCGTGACCGCCCATTAACGATTGAAGAGTTGTTCCGTACTGTACCCAGTGTGTTCTCTGAAGAGAAACACGAATCCAGAAGTGAGCGTTACACTTATATCCCAACCATTACTTTATTGGATAGCCTTCAAAAAGAAGGCTTCTATCCGTTCTTTGCCTGCCAAACTCGTGTACGTGATACCAGCCGTCGAGAGTACACCAAGCACATGTTGAGGCTGCGGCGACATGACCAAATTACGGGCGTACAAGTGCCTGAAATTATTTTGCTCAATAGCCATGATGGATCAAGTAGCTATCAAATGTTACCGGGATTATTTAGAGCAGTATGTTCGAACGGTTTAGTTTGTGGTGATACCTTTGGTGAAGTGCGAGTACCGCACAAAGGCAATGTTGTGGATAAAGTCATTGAAGGAGCTTATGAGGTGCTAGAAACCTTTGATACGGTGGCCGAAAAACGTGAAAAAATGCAATCTCTCATGTTACCTCCACCAGCACAGCAAGCCTTAGCACATGCGGCTTTAACTTATCGCTTTGGTGAGGAACACCAACCGATTACTGAAGAACAAGTATTACAGCCTCGTCGCTGGGAGGATAAGAAAGATGACCTCTGGACAGTATATCAACGTTTACAGGAGAATTTAATCAAAGGGGGATTATCGGGCAAAAATGCCAAAGGTAAGCGAGCTCGTACTCGTTCGGTGAATGGCATTGATGGGGATATTAAATTGAATAAGGCGCTGTGGGTGATGACTGAAAAGATGCATGAGCATTTTGACTGTAGCTAGTTTACTTAAGTAAAATTTTATTGGTGGGCAGGTTACGGATGTTAGCTAATTAGCTAGCATCCCATCTAACCTTATGATTTTTATAGTCGAAGGAGAATAAAAAACACATTTTTATCTGATGTTAAGTTATCTTCTGGGGTAGGCAGAAATTTAGTGTTTTCAATTAACTCTATGCCTCGAATGCAAAGCTTTTTGTCATTGTTACTATTTTTATCATGAGCAATAGCTGAAATTAATTTGCCGTCATTATCGAGAGTGACCTTAATTTCGCATTCTTTTCCTTTGTATAGGTCAACATCATAGAACCGACTTTGAATAGATTTTTGGACATTCGAAGCATAGATATCCATTGGATGCTTATTAGTTGGGGCTGCGTTTAAGTGCCCAGTAAAAAGAATGCTAAAAAATAAAAAATACTTCTTCATGAAAAACAACCTCGGGTTTGTATCTCTAATTTTTCTGGGATTGAAATTTAGTAACAGCTAACTGAAAGTAATGTACTTTCAGTTAGCTACGTTTCTGTATTGCTTCAAATTGCCAGATAAAAAAAACAAATAAAAATAGCATAAAGATTGATAAAAAATGAAATATAGTATTTTCAGTACTTAGTGTTTTTTCTACTGTTAGATTGATGCCACTATATATCGCAATGAAATAAAAGAATAAAATAGCTGATTTTCTTTTTACATTATAAAGTTTATCTGATCGTAATTGTTTTTTTAGATTTTTCCTTATAAAGAAAAAAACTAAAACACCCAAAAAGACAGTTAGATAATAAGTTATTACCATTCAGGGATCTCCCTGTCTTTATATTTATTTCCATCAGTATCTGTACATTCAACATAGCTTGGTTCATCGCCTCCAAATACAAATACATACTTACAGTCTTCAACGATTTCTTTTACATTTTGTATTTTTTCAGGTTCACGAATGACTAATGTAGTTTGGCCTGTATCCTTATCATAGACCATCATACTTTTGACATCATCCCTAAGCTTTGAAATAGAGATTGCATCACTAATCATTTCAAATACTAGAAATTTACTGCTCATTTGCTTATAAGCATGCTCTAGATCTTTTTGCGCGTATTCTTTAAAGAATAAGTTTTTCTTTGGATTTCCATATTCATTTAGTTTAGGAATTAGCTTTAATTTCCCTTTAACGGAAATACCAAAATCAACAAGGTCATAGGCTAAATTGCCAACAGATTCTTTAAACCCTAGTGCTTTAGCTGCTGACTTATAACCCTCACGTAATGGACCCTGAACATCACTATTGCCTTCATAAAAACCAATGCCGCCTTCATAAATACCATTCGCACCATGAGCGATTAAAGGTGCCCCAAGCATACAACCCATACCTGTGGAACATAAGGCGATACCAGTACCAACCATAGCCATTCCACCAAGTAATGATAGCCCATTTAAGACCCAATCAGCGGATTGCTGGTATAGATCTTTTTCTTCTTGTTTTAATTCGGCAGAACCGTGCTCGTAGCTTTTTTGACCAGACTCAACCTGATGAACAATTTGATAAGCGAAATTTTCAACATCGCTTTTAAATTCACTTTTTACTTCAGGGTAATAGAGATGTTTTTCACAAAGCTCATCTGCACAATCAATTAGGTGTTGCGCATCAATTCTAATTTTGTTGCTATCATTAGCAATAATAGGAGAAGCGTAATTATTACTTGGTTGACTAATTGGTTGCTGAGTAGGGGGCTCGGGAGCTACAGGATTATATGCGCGAGACATCGGTTCATCTTCTTTACTGTAGCAATCAGTGATGGAGTTTATCAGTCTTGCTTTGCATGGACAGGAGCTAAAGCTATCCAATGTTCCTGCCATCATTCTACCATTACCCCATACATTGCTAACGCCACCAAGTATGTTGTATGTCCCAGAATGCTTTCCACAGGTAACTAGATCGCCCTGACGTGCAGCAGATCTTCCATGAAATATAAAGGTATTGTCACCGGTTAAAATTTGACCGCCACATGTTGTTTTATCGCCAACTCGTAAAAAATATCCTATAGCCATGCTTATCCCTAAACGTAATTTAACTTAAGTTAAATATCATTATTGACTAGCGATAGGCGATTGACCAGTTATTTTTAACAATTACCAAGAATTACAATAGATAGGAGTAGAGCATTGACGTTATTAATAATATTCAATGAAAAGATAAAGGTGGTATTATGATGATGGTTTATTTATGGCGGTAATGGATTTAAGTAACTCACTTTTCAAACTTCAAGCCACTGAGTATACATTTAAGTATACAAAAAATTATCTGTAAATTTATACCAAATAAAAACAATGTATTGACTAATAAAAGCGAGTCCGGCCTTCGCACCAAAAATCAGACGCTTAGAGCGTCTTTTTTTATGTCTGAAATCCTAGTTTTGTCATCCTTCTTCGCGTTTTAACGTTGCTAATTCAACTAACATCAAGTACCTACTGTTGGTATATGTGTTGGTATCTCTAAGATTTTAATACATTCGAGAAAGTTGCTCGCGATTGGCATGCAACCAATAAGAAGTGGTCTGAAGGGCATAGCCATCGAGTATTAAAAAGTCTTGAAGACAATATCTTTGCGGCTATCGGTAAACGCAATATTGCCGAACTGAAAACTCGGGATCTACGTGAACCCATTAAAGCTTAAACACCTACCTGAGTTCTTACAACGTATCGATGATTATAAGGGCAGATCTTTAACTAAACTTGCAGTCAAATTTACCTAGTTAGTCTTCATTCGTTCCAGTGAACTGCGTTTCGCTCGTTGGGATGAAATCAACTTTGACAATGCCATGTGGACGATCCCCACAGAACGCGAAGCGATAGAAGGGGTTAAGCACTCACATCGCGGATCAAAAATGCGTACTACCCATTTAGTTCCTTTAAGTAGACAAGCCATTGAGATCTTAAAACATATCTATCAATTTAGCGGTAACCATGAGCTGATCTTTATCGGCGGTCATAATCCTAGAATATCGATATCCTAGAAAATCGATGAGTGAAAACACAGTGAATAACTCATTACGAGTGATGGGCTATGACACTAAGAAGGAAGTGTGTGGTCATGGTTTCAGAACAATGGCATGTAGCTCGTTGATTGAGTCAGGACTGTGGTCGAAGGATGCAGTAGAAAGGCAGATGAGCCACCAAGAACGTAACTCAGTAAGAGCTGCTTATATTCATAAGGCAGAGCATATTAAGGAAAGGCGGCTGATGGTGCAATGGTGGGCGGATTATCTGGATGCGAATAGGGAACGGCATGTAGGGGCGTTTGGGTTTGGGAAAGCTTTATGATTTTCTTCAAAATATAACATATTTCATTATTGTATACATTAGTTGTATTGTTTTATAGAGTAATTAAAGTATAAACAGCGCTTAGCTTGTCTTTAAACCATAAAGACAAGCTATTGCATTTTCTAGTTAAAAAATAAGTGATTTTTTTATTTTATCCAGATAGTTTCTGTAAGAAAAAATTCAATTTAAAAAATCTCGTCCATATGACCCCGCTATCGCTGACTTTCCCGGGATTATTTCATAGTTTATTCCACAGGAGACTCCCATTAACTCAGCAGCCTCTTTTTTATCTTTAACGTTTTGTGAATCGATCATGTGCTCACCTTTAACTTCGATCATCACATAAGAACCATCTTGTTTCTTGATCAAAAAATCAGGATAGTAACTACGGACTCGCTGAGTATCAGAATCAACATAGTGGATAACAAAGTCGCTTTGCCCGTGCGTTAGCATTCCTGTAAACCAGATTTTTTCTACTTTATCATTATGTAGCATATCCCAGAAAAACTGCCTTTCTGGATTAGAATCAAAACAGTAGTTATCTAAGTGAAAACTGCGATTTGCGACTTTAGCAACGTTAGGATCTGCTTTACGAATAATCTTATCTTTCGTGGTGGTCACTGTATAATAGCCTGGATCGATAGGCGGTTCTTTAACCAATTCGACTTCGAACTCTTCTTCAATACTCTCTGAATTGATGTCATACATCGCCTTAAACAGACGAGGAATCACTTGATCATAAAGTACTTCGTTAAACTGATTGACTAAGGCTAATATCCCATCAAAACTTTCTTCTGTTAAAGAGATTATTTTATCGATCCCAATACACGGTTTATTGAGGTAACGTGCAATATCAGCGACCAGAGAAATACGTGAGAATTTTCTCTGAACTTTTAGGTAAGAAAGATCATCTCTTATTGCTTTTTTCGTATTACCAAGGTCATCAGGCATTCTCATGCCTTCACGAATTTCATGAATTAAACGATAATCGTTGAGTTCTATTGTGTCTAAGCCTAACTTATATCCCTGTACATTTTCATCCTTTTCCACCAATTTGTAACTACGTCTGACACGCTTAATTGGAATCTTAACTGGCGGTTGTAGAACACGAATATGAACAGTTTCTTTGTTCGGATCAGGCTCTTTAATATCATCCACGGATACTCGGAAATTAGCTTCTAGTTCTTTATCGAGAAGTTTCAGATTATCTTGGGTAAGATAAACATGACCTGTATATTGTGTTTTGCCAATAGCACGTAAGCAGCGCATGGTTGCCTGAAGTACAAATATTTTTGATTTTGGCTCACGGTACAGAGCTACAGAAAATAGAGAGCGGCAGTTCCAGCCTTCGCGCCCTTTATTAACCAGTAAGATAAACTGTTTCTCTGATTGAGGTGTATCAAGACGGTTAAACTCACGAATATCGTCATCGGTTGTGACTTTAGAGTCACCTACGTTTACCAGAATTCTGTCTGATGGGATTCCTCGTTTGGCGAGAATATTCCCTACAGCAGGGCGAGTTTCTGTCGTAACTTCTTCGATTGTAGTACCAAAGATAGCCATTTTAGGAAGCATGTTTTCCGGTCTAAAAGGCTTAGTAATCTCCTGGCTATTTATATCTAATGATACTTCACTTAAATGGTGCATTTCGTCGAGAAAGCTATTAATTGTAATCTCGAGGAAATCTTCGTGCCTTGTATTGCTATAGCCATTTAAACGAACTTGCTTCAAATAATTGTTGTCGATAGCTTTGCGTAAACCATAAGCGTATACCACTTCAGGAAGAACACTTTTACCAACGTAAGGTGTTCCCGTATAGTTATAACAACCTACAACTCGAGTTCCGGCATGCTTTAAGTTAATAGCCAGCTCATCAATAGTTTTACGCAGCGAATTCGTGGCTTTTTTCACCCCCATATCTTTGGCTAATTGATCCCCAAAAGCATGATGTGCTTCGTCAACAAAGATCCCTAACTGAGGCAGTCTTTTTAACTTTTCAAAACGCTGATTAGTAACCAAGTCACCTTCTGTTTCAGGTGCTACCGCAAGCGAATTTGGATCAATATTCAATATATCGGCAACAGCATCACCAATATCACCCAAACCTTGGTAAATATCTTTGCTTGAGCTATACAATTTATCGACGCTTGATTTACCTTTACTATCGCGTTTTAGAATTATTTTCTGACTATTCGATACAATAATATTAAACTTTGATCCATCAAGCGTATTGAGTGATACACCCGCATCTTCAAGGTAGTGAAACTTAAATTCCACCACGATTGGCTGATCTGCTTTAATCAAATAGGACACTTTAATAATGGAATATAATCCAATTATTGAGGTGTTAAATGAAAAAACGTACAAACAGAATTTATACCACTGAGTTTAAGCAAGAAGCGGTCGCATTAGTCACCGAGCAAGGTTATAGCGTGCCAAAAGCGGCAGCTTCCTTAGGGATCACTGATAAATTACTTTATAACTGGAAAGCAAAATTCGACGCTGAGCAATCAGGTAGCAGCTTGAATTCCGATGAAAGAGCTGAGTTATTAAGGCTTCGAAAGGAAAATAAAGAACTTAGGATGGAGAAAGAGATCCTAAAAAAAGCCAGCGCCCTCCTGCTAAAGGAAACCAAGTAACGTTTAAAACAATTAAGCAATTATCTTCACAGTTTCCCGTGCTGAAGTTCTGCAAGTTAATGAAAATAAGTCGCTCTGCCTACTACGCTTGGCTTAAGCGCCCAGCAAAATTGATCACCGCAGAACAACTTAGCCTGTGCCGCAGAGCCAAAGCTATCTTTGAACAGAGTCGAAATAGCTTAGGTTATAGAACGTTACGTAAACGGTTATGCAAAGAGGGCTTTAGCGTGAGTGCTTATGGCGTTCAAAAACTAATGGCTCAGCTTGGTCTCGTCGTCACTCAGCGCGTTGCTTACAAAGTCACCACAAAACGCAAACACAGTGATGCCGTCGCCGATAATTTGCTCAATCAAAATTTTAATCCCCATGCGGCTAACGAAGTGTGGGCGGGTGATGTGACCTATTTAAAAACAGGCGAAGGCTGGATGTATTTAGCCATCGTGATGGACTTATATTCTCGCCGTATTGTGTGTTGGTACATCGATAAACGAATGACGGCAGATTTAGTCAGTAAAGCCTTGATGAAAGCGTATAACTTACGCCGGCCCGAAAAAGGCTTAGTCTTTCATAGTGATAGAGGAGCACAATATACGAGTAAGCACTATCGTCATTTACTGACAAGTTATGGTATTCGAGCAAGTATGGGCGATGTCGGAGCTTGTTGGGATAATACCGTTGTTGAACGATTTTTTGGTAGCTTAAAACACGATTGGGTACTGAAAATCCCACAGCCGACTCGGAAACAGATGAAAGAAGATGTTACCGCGTATATGCGCTATTACAACCTAGAAAGGCTTCATACTGCCAACGGTGATCTGCCACCCATTGAGTATGAACAAAATTCCTTAAGAAAAGTGTCCTGATTTAGTTTGCGCAGAACACCTATCATTGAATTACGTAAAACAGGCAGTGATGAACAGAGCGAGAGTCAATTTGAGCAAATATTATCCGCCATAATAGATCACAAAGATAGGTTTGGTATGGATAAAAGGTATGCCAAGGTAAGGTGCTAAGGACTCGGTAGCATGGCCTTCTCTTTAGGCGAGACGAGATTCGAACAAACTGAAAAAGTATTTTTGGGAAAAAATCTGCAGTGTAAGTTTGATTATAATCGATTTAACTGTATTGAAGTTATCAACCCCTAAATAAGATTTATGGCTAGTGCGATAAACACTAGCCATTGATTTATCTACAAAATATTCACTCTTTCTTCAGTATCTAGATTGCCATTTTGGCTATGGCGAAACAGTAATATCATGCAAATATGTAATAGTAATTAGCCACTACATAATGCATTTTAATAAATACTCTGATTGCATGGTGCTATGAAACTCAATCAATCATTATTGTGCTTCGTTCTGTGAGACATACGGCGTGTAAACCCCCGTTAAGCTCTTCAGAAAGGCGACAATATCGTCGACATCTTTTTGTGGTAACTCTTTACCCACTTGATAACGCAACATTTGTT
The DNA here is from genome assembly GCF_009706275.1 of Providencia sp. wls1943. Classification (NCBI taxonomy): domain Bacteria; kingdom Pseudomonadati; phylum Pseudomonadota; class Gammaproteobacteria; order Enterobacterales; family Morganellaceae; genus Providencia; species Providencia sp. wls1943. The sequence continues at coordinate 13,577 of NZ_WLTU01000005.1, read as the reverse complement.
TGACTGCTTCATCTAAGGTAGCCACATCACCACGGTGAAAATACGGTGCGGTTAACTCAACATTGCGCAGAGTTGGGACTTTTTGGCGCAGTTTATCGCGTTCTTCAGAGGTGACATTCATACGCCCGATGTCTTGTGCGGTAACTTCACCGAATTCATAGTCTTTCTTCAAACCTAACGGCTCGAAAGAACGACCACCGAGGATCACGCCGCCATGGCAAGTTGCACATTTATTCTCTTTAAATAATTGATAACCATGCTGCTGTTGCGCTGTGAGTGCAGCACTATCGCCGCGTAACCAATTATCGAATGGTGAATCTGGGGTGATTAAGGTTTTTTCGAATTCTGCGATGGCATCAGTAATGCTGTCGCCTGTAAACCCTTCAGGGTAAACCGCATTGAAATCCTGTTTTAATACCGGGTCTTTATCCAGTTTTACAATGATTTCATCCCATGATTTGGATGCCATTTCGATTGGATTTAATGGCGGACCGCCTGCTTGTGCTTGTAAGTCAGGGGCTCGACCATCCCAGAATTGCTCGACGTTAAACACAGAGTTGAATACGGTGGGTGCGTTGATTGGGCCAACGGCACCACCAACACCTATGGAGGTTTTACGGCCATCAACCCCACCAGCATTTAGCGCGTGGCAGTGAGCACAAGAGATGGTACTGTCCCCAGATAAGCGAGCGTCATGGTACAGGCGAAAGCCTAACGCCACTTTCTTATCATCTACTTCCAGTGATTTTGGAATTGGTTGGATTGGTTCATTGCGGTGCTCTACCGCAGTGTCCTCGGAGGCATAATGCTCTGCGCGCTGCTTCGCAATCCAACCGAGTAATTTATCGCGTTCTTCGTCACTCACACTACTTGCCCAGTGCAGTGCGACATAGCGTGTTGGTGGCATGGTGTGATTCTGCATCACCCACTCAATTTTATTTAATTCGCTCTGAGGAACTGGTTCTCCAGCAATTAACGCAGCGCGAGCGGCTTCAAGGTTAAAGGACTTATAACCCAGTTGAATATCGTACTCCATCAGTTGTTTAGCAATTGGAAATGAGGCATAAGCAGGTAAGTCAGTTGACGGCGTGTGACAGTAATCGCATCCTTTTTCGGCAAAGAATTGGAGGACTTGATTATTTTCTGCAATTTTAGATGTCTGAATGTCACTATTTTGTCTTCGTTGATTATCGTGGTACCACACATATCCAGATAACCCAAAATAACCGAGTAAAAGCAAAAATATGGTAGCGACCGTAATGCGAGTAAATTTTTTCATTACACTATCCTTGGAAGATTGCGGTCAAATATAATTAAATATTTTTAGTTAATATAATTCTATGGACGGGCTATTATGGTTAAATAAAGCACAATGGTTTTTGATTTTTATCAATGATAGCCATCGGTTTAATCGATTGCTGAAATAAGATTTGCCTATTAATAAGAGTGAAATTTATTTTTATCGTTTTTTTGTTTTCATAATTATATGATTTTATTTGGTTATTTTTATTTTTTTACTTAAAATTATCATTTGTTAATGATTGGTCAGTAATGATGATTTTGCCGTTAATTAAAATAAATTTAGAAAATTTCTATATAAGTTAAGTCAATATTTATGTTTATTGAAAAATAAATGCATTTTTAAAATAGAAAAAATAAACAAAGCGTAAATTAAAAATAATAATGTAAAAGTAGCGAGTTATTTTTATTTTATTACCGCGAAACTTATTAAAAATAATTCAGTTAGTAATTCCCCTTTGAAATTCATTTCTTCTGAAAATATTTTGTGATGTAGATTCGTGTCGATAATGGCTATTTGCCGCCCTAATTTATCGTCATTAGTGTCGATTTTTCCATGTGATTAAATTAACCATTTGATAAATAACAAAAATAATCATGGCATGAAATATGCTAATACAACTCCATCAATATTAATAATTCGATCGATTTGATTGGAGGGGAAAGCGAATGAATCGCTTTGTAATTGCAGACCCACAACTGTGTATCGGATGTAATACCTGCATGGCAGCGTGCTCAGAAACGCATAAAGCCCAAGGATTACAAATGCATCCGCGACTAAAGGTGGTCAAAGTTGGCGAGCTCACCGCACCGATGCTCTGTCGTCAATGTGACGATGCCCCGTGTGCGCGCGTGTGTCCGGTCAATGCCATCACCCACGAAAATGGCATGATTGTGCTGAACGAAAGCCTGTGTATCGGGTGCAAACTGTGCGGACTGGTTTGCCCATTTGGGGCTATCACGCCATCAGGTAGCAAACCGGTAGATATGCCTGATTTCTTTGAACAATATGTTCCAAAAGAGAGGTTATTAGATGTGCCAGATAGCCTCCCAACCATGAATCCCTTCCTTGCGTGGAACGCCGGAATTCGCAATGTCGCCGTGAAGTGTGACCTGTGTGATTTCAGTGACGAAGGGCCAGCTTGCGTCAAAGTCTGCCCAACCGATGCCCTCCATCTGGTGGAAGAACACCAACTCGAAAACGAAAGTGCCAAACGCCGCAGCGCATCTGTCGATGCCATGCCGCCAGAGTTCGACATTTTTGTTGCTGATCGGGAGAACCCATAATGACACCTCTTCAGTTACTTTTATGGTCGGTGATTTTCTACGCGGTGGGTGGCTTTGTTTCGTTGCTCTTTAAACGCCAAGAAAAGCTCGCTATTTATGTCGCGGGAATTTCAGCCATGATAGGCGGTGTGCTGGGCTTATGCAGCTCTATTCCTGTGTTAATGAGTGGCGAAGTACTCACTTACCTATCGCAAGGCCCATTCCCGTTTGCCAACTTTGCCGTCCGATTAGATAGCCTCGCCGCCTTTATGGTGATGGTGATTTCGCTGCTGGTGACTGTCAGTGCCCTCTATTCCTTAAACTATGTTCAGGAATATTGCGGTCGTGGTGCGTGGAGCATGGGATTCTTCCTGAACCTGTTTATCGCTTCCATGGTCGCCTTGGTCGTGATGGATAACGCCTTCTACTTCATTATTCTGTTTGAAATGATGTCGCTGGCCTCTTGGTTCCTAGTCATTGCCGACCAAGATGACAAATCCATCCGCGCGGGTCTGCTGTACTTCTTTATAGCCCACGCCGGTTCGATTTTAATTATGATCGCCTTCTTCTTAATGTGGCGTGAAAGTGGAAGCTTAGATTTCGACTCCTTCCGCCAGCTTTCACTTTCACCGGCGATGGCCTCGGTAGTCTTTTTACTGGGATTTTTTGGCTTTGGTGCCAAAGCAGGGATGCTCCCATTGCACAGCTGGTTACCGCAAGCTCACCCCGCAGCACCATCTCACGCATCAGCATTAATGTCCGGCGTCATGGTAAAAATCGGTATCTTTGGGATCATCAAAGTAGGTATCGACTTACTCGGTGCCACTCAAGGCTGGTGGGGCATTGTGGTGCTGGCATTCGGTGCAGTCTCCTCGGTTCTCGGGGTTATGTATGCACTGGCTGAGCACGACATTAAACGCTTACTCGCATGGCATACCGTCGAAAATATCGGGATCATTCTGATGGGGGTGGGTGTGGCGATGGTTGGCATGGCAAACAATATGCCTGTGCTGGCAACTATCGGTCTGCTCGGTGCGATTTACCACTTACTTAACCACGCCGTATTTAAAGGCTTACTGTTCCTCGGCGCGGGCGCCGTGATTTACCGTGTGCATACCCGTGATATGGAAAAAATGGGGGGCTTGGCGAAGTTAATGCCACTCACCGCAACCGCGTTTTTAATCGGCTGTATGGCGATTTCAGCGCTGCCACCACTCAACGGCTTTGTGAGTGAGTGGTACACCTACCAATCTCTGTTCTCTATGAGCCACGAAGGCACTTTCATTATGCGCATCAGCGGCCCAATCGCCATTGTGATGTTAGCCATCACCGGGGCATTGGCGGCAATGTGTTTTGTGAAAGTGTATGGTGTCAGTTTTTGCGGTGGTGCTCGCAGTGAGCAAGCCACTCATGCTCGCGAAGTGCCATGGACAATGACAGCCGCGATGTTGATTTTAGCGGCTATCTGCGTGATTTTAGGGGTAGGTGCGACCTATATCGCTCCCGTCTTAGCCAACGTGGCGATGTCCCTGACTCACGCCACCGATATCACTGTGGCACAAGGGGCGATGCTAGTTCCAAACAGCGCGTCTCAAGCGATGATCTCTCCAGCTATGACGCTGCTCCTGTTGCTCGCACTGCCTATCATTCCATTGATTATCTACATGGTATTTAAAGGCAAACAGCTCGAAGCGCGCCGTAAAGGGGATGCTTGGGCGTGTGGTTATGCATGGGAAAAAGAGATGTCCGTGTCAGCGGGTGGTTTTACTCAGCCGCTGCGTTCTATGTTTGCACCGCTGTATCGCCTGCGTACTCAGCTCGACCCTTCAGTGCGTTTAGCGCGAACCTTAGAAGTGACGAAAGAGGGGGCAGGGAAGGTGGAACCGTTCTGGGATGAGAAAATTATCTACCCATTGGTTCGCGTGATTAACCGAATAGCAAAACGCATGCAATGCCTGCAAGGCGGGGACTTCAGGCTCTATTGCCTGTATGTGGTCGTGGCCTTGATCGTGCTGCTTGTTGTGATTGCGGCGTAAGGAGAGAAACCATGTCGATTCAAGAAACACCCACATTGATGACAGGGATCTTCGCCGTCGTTCAAGCCGTAGTTTTACTGCTGCTGACACCTCTGTTCACAGGGATCTCCCGTCAAATTCGCGCCAAAATGCATTCCCGCCAAGGCCCTGGTATTTGGCAGGACTACCGCGATATTATCAAGCTACTGACACGTCAATCTGTCGCGCCGCGTGATTCTGGCATTATCTTTCGCATCATGCCGTATGTGCTGCTGGGCAGCATGTTACTGCTAGCGATGGCGTTGCCAGTGGTCACTAACACATCGCTGTTTAGTGGTGCGGCAGACATCATTATCGTGCTGTATATCTTTGCGTTATTCCGCTTTTTCTTCTCACTTTCCGGTCTCGATACTGGCAGCCCATTTGCGGGTATCGGTGCGAGCCGTGAACTGACACTTGGCGTACTGGTGGAACCGACGTTATTCCTCGGTTTGTTGGTGGTGGCGCTGATTGCGGGCTCCACTAATATTGGCACTATCAGCGCCACCATGAGTGAAGGTTGGGTGTCACCAACCGCCACTTTATTAGCGCTGTTAGCCTGTGGTTTTGCGACATTTATTGAGATGGGCAAAATTCCATTCGACGTGGCGGAAGCGGAGCAAGAGCTGCAAGAAGGCCCATTAACCGAATACTCCGGTTCAGGATTCGCGATGGTGAAATTGGGCATTGGCCTGAAACAAGTGGTCGTTGCGGTTCTGTTCCTGTCGATTTTCTTCCCATTTGGTAATGCCAGTGTCTTTACCGTTGGCAGTGTGCTGTTAGCGATGGGATTACTGCTAGTGAAATTATTGGTGATTTTCGTGCTGGCGTCGCTGGTCGAAAACAGTCTGGCTCGTGGTCGTTTCTTATTAACGCACCATGTGACTTGGTTAGGATTCGGTGTTGCGGCACTCGGATTCGTCTTCTACCTCACCGGTCTATAAGGAGCGACGAAGCATGTTAGAAAATATTGCACTAGCAACCTTGATAATCCCGTTCATCGGGGCGTTGCTGGTCAGTGTGCTACCCACCCGTCTAGCGCCGTGGCTAAGTACCTTAGTGGCGTTGCTGGCGTCTTTGGGAACGGCAGCATTAGGCTGGCTCTATTTAGACGGTGGCAAGGTCGCCACTACGCTGGAGTTAATCCAGACAGGTGATGTGGCGTTATTCGGTTTTACCGTGGATGGCGTGAGCACGCTGATTGCGTTTGCGGTGGTATTCCTCGGCTTCTTGATTTGCCTCTATTCAACGGGGTATCTCACTGAAGGAAACCGTGAACACGCTCATGGGCCAACTCGCCGTTATTACGCTTTCTTGCTGATCTTTATCGGTGCGATGGCGGGGGTTGTGCTCTCTTCCACTATCTTAGGGCAATTGGTGTTCTTCGAAATTACCGGTGGATGTTCTTGGGCGCTCATTGGTTACTACCAAACTGAAAAATCGCAGCGTTCAGCGATGAAAGCCTTGCTCATTACCCATGTGGGCTCACTTGGTTTATACATGGCGGCAGCAACCCTGTTTATTAGCACAGGAACGTTCGCACTGAGCGCCATCGACCGTCTAAGTGAATCGCAAAGCTTGATTGTGTTTGGTGGCATTTTGTTTGCCGCATGGGGTAAATCAGCGCAGTTACCACTGCAAGCCTGGCTTCCCGATGCGATGGAAGCCCCAACTCCAGTTAGTGCTTACTTACACGCCGCCTCAATGGTGAAAGTGGGTGTGTATATCTTTGCCCGTGGCTTGATGTCTTCCACTCATGTGCCAGAAATTATTGGTTGGGTGGGCGTTGTGATGGCGGTCATCACACTGGTGTATGGATTTATGATGTACCTGCCGCAAAAAGACATGAAACGTCTGCTGGCATGGTCAACCATCACGCAGTTAGCGTATATCTTCCTCGCTTTATCCTTATCCGTTTTCGGTTCCAAAGAAGCCTTCGATGGTGGTATCGCGTATATCTTCAACCACGCATTTGCGAAAAGCCTGTTCTTCTTAGTGGCGGGCGCGCTGAGTTACAGCTGCGGTACCCGTATGCTGCCGCGCTTACGTGGTTTGGCAAAACGCTATCCATTACTCGGTGTGGGCTTCTGTGTGGCGGCACTGGCTATTGCGGGTGTTCCACCACTTAATGGTTTCTTCAGTAAATTCCCTATCTTTGCAGCGGGCTTCGCGCTGTCTGAACAGTTCTGGGTGTTAACGCCAATTATGGTGTTGGTATTGATTGAATCTGTCGCGAGCTTTGCATGGTTGCTGTACTGGTTCGGCAAAGTGGTTCCGGGGGAACCTAGCGAAGAAGTGGCAAACGGCAGCGCAGTTCCTTGGGCAATGCAGTGGGTTATCGGCTTACTGATCGTAATGTCCTTCTGTTCTAGTGTTATTGCCGTCATCTGGCTCGGTTAAGGGAGAGAAAGCATGACTGGTTCAATGATAGTGAATAATTTGGCAGGGCTGATGATGATCACGTCGCTGCTGGTGATCGGCGCGAAAAAGCCGGTGGTGTCTTGTTGGTTCTATGCGTTGCAGTCGCTGGTGTTAGTCGCGATTTTCGGCACGTTATCTTACACCCTCAACGCCCCTGAATTGGCAATGTGGGCAGGTACCGCATTCGCTACCAAAGTGGTTTTAGTGCCGCTGATTATGGGCTACGCCTTCCGAAAATTGTCCGACCCAACCGCTAACGGCGGGGTGATTAGCCCAGCTTGGTTGATGTTAGCGGCAGCGGTGATTGTGGTGCTGTGCTGGTTTGTGGTCGAGCCAATTAAACTGCCTTTGGCGGCGGATTTAAAACCCGCTTTAGCGGTTTCTCTTGGGCACTTTATGTTGGGGCTGCTGTGCATTGTTACGCAGCGCAATATTCTCAAGCAAGCCTTTGGTTACTGCCTAATGGAAAACGGCTCCCATCTGACCCTCGCGTTACTGGCGTATAAAGCCCCTGAGTTAGTGGAGATTGGTATCGCCACAGACGCCATTTTTGCGGTGATCATTATGGCGGTATTGGCTCGTAAAATTTATCGCACGCTCAACACACTGAACGTGGATCAACTGACCGCGCTGAAGGGGTGATGAGATGAGTCAAACAATGTTATTAACCTTATTGATGGCAATCCCGCTGGTGATTTCACTGCTGGCGTTTGCCTGCCGCTTATTGGGTAACGGAGCAAAAATCCCTGTCACGGTGATCCATGCTATTGGGATCACGGCATTGCTGGTGTTATCGCTCTGGATGGTTGGCACGATAGATAAAGTCGGTGATTTGCTGATGGCAGGTCACTGGATCCACCTTGATAGCCTCGCCGGGTTATTCCTCGCTATCTTAGGGATCGTCGGCTTCCTGACTGGCTTGTACTCCATCGGTTATATGAACCATGAAGTGCATGAAGGGGAAATTAGTGTTGGAACCTTATGTAACTATTACGGTTTTTTCCACTTATTTCTGTTCACTATGTTGCTGGTGATCACCAGTAATAACCTAATTTTAATGTGGGCAGCGGTCGAAGCGACCACATTGAGCTCAGCGTTTTTAGTGGGCATTTACGGTCAGCGTTCTTCACTGGAAGCGGCATGGAAATACATCATTATCTGTAGCGTAGGTGTGGCGTTTGGTCTGTTTGGTACTATTTTAGTGTATGCCAATGCGGTGAACGTCATGCCGGATCCTGAAATGGCTATCTTCTGGACGGAAGTCTTGAAATATACCGACCTCCTAGACCCAACCTTGATGCATCTTGCCTTTGTCTTTGTGTTAATCGGTTTTGGTACCAAAACCGGTCTGTTCCCAATGCACGCCTGGTTACCGGATGCGCACAGTGAGGCGCCAAGCCCAACGTCAGCGTTGCTGTCTGCGGTGCTGCTGAACTGCGCACTGCTGATTATCATCCGTTACTACATCATCGTCACGTCATCCATTGGTGGTGAATTTACTCAAACCTTACTGCTGGTGTTCGGGTTAATGTCCGTGGCGGTGGCGGCGTTCTTTATCTTGGTTCAAAAAGATATGAAGCGTTTGCTGGCCTACTCCAGTGTGGAAAACATGGGGCTGATCGCGGTGGCATTAGGTATCGGCGGGCCTCTAGGTGTGCTGGCTGCGCTGCTGCATACCTTAAACCACAGTTTGGGTAAAACCTTGCTGTTCTGCGGTTCCGGTAACGTGTTACTGAAATATGGCACGCGTGATATTACGGTAGTTAAAGGGTTGCTGCGTACCATGCCATTTACCGCGGTGGTGTTTGCGGGGGGCGCATTAGCACTGGGTGGTATGCCGCCATTCAACGTCTTTTTAAGTGAATTTATGATTGTGGTGGCGGGGCTGGTCGCTAACCATTTCTGGTTAACCTTGCTGGTGCTGATCTTGATTACGGTAGTGCTGGGCGGGTTGATCCGCATGATCTCCAAAACCTTATTTGGCGAGCAACCAGAGTGCGTAGCGCGTGGCGAGCTGGGCATTTTAACCACATTACCAATGGCGATTTTGATTGTACTGATGCTGGTGATGGGAACGTATATTCCTCAACCTGTCAGTCGCTTACTGGAAAATGCCGCGACAATCGTGCTCAAAGATAGTGCGACAGCCGACCACCAAATTACCACCTTAAATTACCAATGGCCGTGGGGTGCAAGCACCTCCGAACCTTCATCGCAGGAGAAATAACGTGAGCTATCAGAATTATACAGATACCCTTCAGGGCGTTCGCAAAGGCGCGGGCTATCTGGCAAAAGTGCGCGAGAAATTTCCTCATGCCATGCTGGAAGAGGAGTGGCAAACCGCCAACCAAGTCACCATTACCGTCAAAACTGAGGTGCTGCCAGAAGTGGTGGAATTCCTCTATTACGGCTGCGGCGGTTGGTTGCCGGTGTTATGGGGGAACGATGAGCGTCCTCTCAATGGGCAGTTTGCAGTTTATTATGCGCTGTCGATGGAAGAGGGGGAAAAGTGTTGGGTGACGGTGAAAGCCTATGTTAGCCCAATCACTCAAGAGTTCCCATCTGTAACGCCACGGGTGCCTGCGGCTGTATGGGGTGAGCGTGAAATCCGTGATATGTACGGTTTACGCCCAGTGGGCTTGCCGGATGAGCGTCGTTTAGTATTGCCGGATGACTGGCCGGAAGACCTGTATCCACTGCGCAAAGACACCATGGATTACCGCCAGCGCCCAGCGCCAACTACCGACACTGAAACCTACGAGTTTATCAACGACAGCAAAACCCAAAGCCGCATCGTGCCAATTGGTCCGCTGCATATCACCTCCGATGAACCGGGACACTTCCGTCTATTTGTGGATGGCGAGCGCATTGTGGATGCGGATTACCGTATGTTCTATGTGCATCGCGGAATGGAAAAACTGGCTGAAACCCGCATGGGTTACAACGAAGTCACTTTCTTATCTGACCGCGTATGCGGTATTTGCGGCTTTACCCATAGCGTGGCGTACACCACCTCCGTGGAAAATGCGCTCGGTATTTATGTGCCTCAGCGCGCTCATACAATTCGTAGTGTGTTACTGGAAGTGGAACGTTTACACAGCCACTTGCTGAATATCGGTTTAGCGAGCCACTTCACCGGTTTTGATACCGGTTTCATGCAATTTTTCCGTGTGCGTGAAAAATCCATGACCATGGCGGAATTACTGACAGGCGCCCGTAAAACCTACGGTACCAACTTAATTGGCGGGGTTCGCCGTGACTTCTTAAAAGAGCAGCGTGTCAAAACTATTCAGCTGGTTAAAGAGATGCGCCAAGATGTGACTCAGCTGGTGGATATGTTGCTGAGCACACCAAATATGGAGCAACGCACCGTCGGTGTCGGTCGCCTCGATCCACAAGTTGCCCGTGATTACAGCCCTGTGGGACCGATGATCCGCGCCAGCGGCTTCAAGCGCGATGTGCGTTTCGACCACCCATTTGCGGATTATGGCAATTTACCAAAAACATTATTCACCTTAGATGGTTGCGATGTTTATTCCCGCGTGATGGTGCGTATCAAAGAGACGTTGGATTCCCTGTCGATGATTGAATATGCCCTCGACAATATGCCAGAAGGCCCAATTCTGACCGAAGGCTTTACCTATCAGCCTCATAAATTTGCACTGGGCTATACCGAAGCGCCGCGAGGTGAAGATGTTCACTGGAGCATGCTCGGCGATAACCAAAAACTGTATCGTTGGCGCTGTCGTGCTGCCACTTACGCGAATTGGCCAGTGCTGCGTTATATGCTGCAAGGCAACACCGTTTCTGATGCGCCATTGATTATCGGTAGCCTAGACCCTTGCTACTCCTGTACTGACCGCGTGACGCTGGTGGATGTGAAAAAACGCAAAGCAAAAACCGTCGCATACAAAGAGCTCGAACAGCACAGTATCGAGCGCAAACATTCGATTATGAAATAACGGAGGGACATCATGTTTAAACTTTTTAAAACCCTTCGTAATGCGGGTACTGCAACGGTGAAATACCCGTTCAAACCGCTGGAAGTGGCTCACGGATTTAGAGGTAAACCCGAGTACGATCCACAGCAATGCATCGCGTGTGGTGCCTGTATTTCCGCTTGCCCTGCCAATGCGTTAACCATGGAAACTGACTTAGAAAGTGGTGAACGCCGCTGGCAGCTGTTTTTAGGTCGCTGTATTTATTGCGCGCGCTGTGAAGAAGTTTGCCCGACTCGCGCCATCCACTTAACGGAAGAATTTGAAACGGCGGTAATGAACAAAGCGGATTTATATATGAAAGGGACATTCCGCCTGCAACATTGTCGCCAGTGTGGCGAAGCATTTGCCCCGAAAAAATCCGTGGAGTATGCCATGGCGTTGATGGTGGCATCGGGGATAGAGGAAGGCGGCATTGAAGCTCTGCGCCCAATGTATGAAACCTGCCCATCCTGTAAGCAAAAAAATAACTTATTGAATAATGATCGTCAGAACTTCCGTTTGCATATTCAGGGAGATAAATCATGAGTTTGCCAAATATCCCCGTCAACCATCACGTTAGCCAGCCGATTGTGCTCGATGAGCAGGTCGCAAAACTGAAAAGCACGCTACTGAAAGATATTAAGCGTTCAGCCTATGTGTATCGCGTGGACTGTGGTGGCTGCAACGGATGTGAAATCGAGATTTTCTCGGCAATTACCCCTGTTTTTGATGCGGAGCGTTTTGGGATCAAAGTGGTGGCGTCTCCGCGTCATGCGGATATTTTACTGTTTACTGGTGCTGTCACCCGTGCAATGCGCATGCCTGCATTACGCGCGTATGAGTCTGCACCAGATCCAAAAATCTGTATCTCTTATGGGGCTTGTGGGTGTGGCGGCGGGATCTTTCACGATCTGTATTGTGTCTGGGGGGGAAGCGAACACATTGTGCCGATCGATGTGTGGATCCCAGGTTGCCCACCAACCCCTGCTGCCACGATTTATGGTTTTGCGGTGGCATTAGGGTTATTGAAACAAAAATTGGTCGGGCAAGATCACCGTGAAGCCGACGGGGAAAAAGTGGAGCTTTTACTGCCATCAATCCCTCTGGCGACCCGCGTGATGATCGAGCGTGAAGCGCGCCGCCAAGCGGGATATTACCAAGGTCGAGAAATCAGTGACCGCTTCTTGACCCTGCTCGATGGGGCAACGCCAAACCAAGTAAAAGCCACGATGCAAACATGGATGGACGAGGAGCAAGACCCACGGTTGCGTGAGATTGTGAACCGCCTAGTGACCGTGCTGCAACAAGGGGGCATTGATGAGTGAGTCAGCAACTGAAACGGGCAAAGTGATTTTCTGGTCACTGCGCCAGAAGTTTGTCGACAGTGACGATGACGTGCCAGAAGACGCGCAGCAAGTGATGTATTACTCACTGGCCATTGGTCACCATGTTGGGATGATTGACTGCTTAAAAACGGAATTGGAATGTCCATTGGATGGTTACCAAGCATGGGTGAATGCGCTTCCTGAAGGGGAGGCGCGTCGCAAATTACAGGGTTTGATCACCTTTGGCGAGATTAATATCGATTCCACCCACACCAATATGCTGGCGTTAGCATTAGATGGTTTCGCTAAAGACAGTGATTCTCCCTATCAGGCATGGAGCGCCACACTGATTCGATTACTCGGTGAAATTGAGCGTGAGCCGGCAATTTATTTGATTGTGAAAAGGCAGCCGATGAGCGATGTTGCGAGACAAACTCAACCGTCTTTTTCGATGGAAATCGAATCTTCAGCAGAAAGCGCATCAGCAAAAAATCTCTTATCTTCAGACAACCCATCACCCGTGCAAAATCTCATGCTGGCGGTGGGCAATAGCATGATGGGGGATGATGGCGCAGGTCCGATGCTATTTGACCTCATGCAAGAAACGCCGATTGATGGTTGGGTCGCTATTAATGGGGGAAGCAGCCCTGAAAGTGTTTCTCACCAAGTGAGAGCCTTAAAACCTGAGCGTTTATTAATTGTGGATGCCGCAGATATTGGTTTAGCGCCGGGGGAAATTCGGGTTATCGACCCTGATGATATCGCCGAAATGTTTATTATGAGCACCCATAATCTGCCGCTGAATTTTCTTATCGATCAGTTAAAAGAGGATGTCGGGGAAATTATTTTCTTAGGTATTCAGCCCGATTTAGTCGGTTTTTATATGCCGATGAATGACAAAGTGGTTGCCGCCGTCGAGCAAGTTTATCAAGCCTTACCAGCATGGAAAGGGTTAGGGGGATTCCGGTTATTTGAGGGTGAGTAACGGCAAACTGGAAGCCTTTATATCAAGGATAAAATTTTAAAGGAATAAATAGACCGCGCTACAGGGATGCAGTGCGGTTTTACTGAAAAATGACGGTATCGCACCCTGCAAGTTCGGCTATTTCTCCAAAATTGTCTAAACCCAGTGTTTAATATGGCATCGGTATGATTATTAAACTCGTCACTCGTTTTGTGCGTGGAGTTAGGTTCAATGACCAACTAAAGCGGGTATTATCACTATTATAAAG